>NZ_OW235316.1 GCF_934924865.1 Tepidibacter aestuarii
ATCTGTATTTTCCTGAACATCTAGTATTGTACAGTCTGCTGTTAATCCTGTTTTGAATCTAGCTGCTACTCTAGGGGCTAAAGATCTTCCTATTGTAGTTCCTCCTACTAAGACTATACTAGGTTTTGTTGTACTTATAAAATCTTCAAAAGCGGCAGTATATGGTTCTATTCTGAAATGTTTAAGCTCTCTGTTATCATATACAAAGACTTTATCTACTCCATAATGTAAAAGTTCTTTCGCACTATCGCCTATATTGTGACCTATAAACAAGCAGTATACAGGATGGTTTATTTTATCAGCCATTTCCTTAGCTTTTCCTATAAGCTCTAATGTAACTGGATGAATATTTCCATCAACATGATCTACATATACTACAATTCCTTTCCACTCATCTTTGTTAATCTTTATTTTATTGTTTTCTACATATTCAAAAACACCTTTAGGACCTTTTTTTACACATATCTTACACATTTTACAACCGGCATTAATGTCTAGCTTACCATTCTTGTATTCTATGGCATTGAATGGACAAAGAGATGTTAATTCTTCTGGGTTTTTTATCTTATCATTATTAATAATTATTTTTGCCATGCTATAATCCCCCTATACGAATTTTAATTCTTTTAATTTATTAAATAATTTATCTACAATTTCAAAACTTTCTTCTTTCCAAATTTCATGATCAACATTTGATTCAGGTGGGAATATTCTTTTTACTTGTGTAGGAGAACCGTTTAGACCATAATTGTTTTCATCTTTATCGTCAAAAGCATCTAAACTAAAAAACGGTATTTCTCGATCTTTGCTAGATAATTTTAATTTAAATGAAGGCAATCTAGGTTGAAAAATATCTTTTTCAACAGTTATCAGACAAGGATAACTTACTTCAACAACCTCTACAGTATTTGGCATATCCATCTCAACAATTAATGAATTTTCCTTTAGTTTTACAATTTTTAAAACATTTGCAATGTGAGGAATATTTAAAAATTCAGCCATCTCAGGACCTACTTGTGCAGTATCTCCATCTGTTGTCATTTTTCCGCAGATTATAAGATCTGGATTTCCTAATTTTTTTACTCCTTGAGCTATAGTATAAGCTGTAGCCAAAACATCAGCCCCTGCAAATTTTCTATCTGTTAAAAGGACACCTTCATCAACTCCCATCATAAATGCTTCCTTTATTACATCTGCTGCTTGAGGTGGACCCATACTTATTGCGGTTATTTTTCCTCCTTTTTCTTCTTTGATGTTCATAGCTGTTTCTATTGCGTATAAATCATATGGGTTCATTTTAGAGTCTATACCATCTCTTTTTAGCACACCTGTTTTTTCATCTACTTGTACTTCTGTAGTACCTGGTACTTGCTTAATACATACAAATATATTCATAACAATCCTCCTATTTTATATAAATGGGTATTGTGGTAATACCATTAAATGCATTATTTTACTACAACAGAAACTCCATCCGGAATGACAACAACTTTAGAACCTTTTCCTTTCAGCTCAAATGCTTTTATTAAAGCTTCTTCGAAAGTATATGCATGATCCATATGCATATCTTTAATCATTTGAGGATCGCACATATCAGTTACCATTATAACCTTATACTTATCTAAAATTCTTGCTAGAATTTGAAACTCCCACTGATCTGGTATGGTTTTATTTCTAGGAATTTTTAATACCTTATCTAATACCTCTTTAGGTGTAGATGCATTTGCCATTTGATCGTAAAAGGATTGACCTCCATGGCCATCATTACAAGCACAAACCATAATTATAATAGCATCTTCATTACAACAAGCCTCTGCAGATGTCATTCCCTTTACAGACTGATATATATTTTGATCTAGTGGATATCCTCCATTTGAAGTTACTACTATATCAGCTTTCACATTATCAACCTTAGAAAGATCTTTGACAAAATCGCAGCCTTTAGCATGAGCAAATTCGCTATCTCCACTAAATGCATTTATTATTTTTTTATCTTTATCTATCACAACATTCAATATGAATTCTAGATTTGAAACCTTAGCAGCATATAGCATATCAGTATGAATTGGATTACATTTTAAAATGCCAGTTCTAGCATTTTTGTTTGATATAAATTCAGAGCAATGATTAGCTAATATAGTCTCTGCTCCAGCAATTCCTGGAAGTATACTTTTTCTTCCACCTGAAAATCCAGCGAAAAAATGTGGTTCTATAAAACCTTCTGCTATTAAAAGTTCAGCTTCCATGGCTATTTTATTAAGCCATAATTCTCCTCCTGAAGGAAGTATACCTACTTTAACTAAGTCTTCTTTATTTTTTGACATATGGTTGATTATTGTTTCGTTTTTTACTATTTCTTCTCCAAATTTATTTATCATTTCTTCTTTTGTTGTAGGTCTATGATATCCAGTAGCTATTAATATTTTAATATCTATATCAGGAGCTATATTTCTTATTCTATCTAAAATGATTGGCATTGTAATTTTGCTAGGAACAGGTCTTGTATGGTCACTTGTAATTATTACCATGTTATTTTTTCCCTTTACTAATTCTTCTAATGATTTAGACTCTATTGGATTGTCTAGTGCCTTATGTACTATTTCTAATTGAGACAATTCCGGTCTATAATTATGTACTTTAGATTCTAATATTTTGATTAAATTTTTATCTGGGATATTTGCATCTATAGAACTTTTAGAGTAAGGCATTTTTATTGAAGCCATTAATAATCCCCCTTTATAATAAATAATAAAATATTTTAGATAAAATGGTGTATTGGTAGTACCAATTTAATAAGTATTTTATCACAATATTTCAAAAATTTCTATTAAAGTTTAATTTTTAACATAAGTATTTTATATAAATAAACTTACAATATAAACTAATATTCCTAAAATAACTACGTAAGCAGCACAAAATTTTAATGTTTTATTAAATATTTTCCCCTCACTTCCTATCATTCCTGTAGCAGAAGTTGCTATAGCAATACTTTGAGGTGATATCATTTTTCCTGCCGTAGCGCCTGACGTATTTGCAGCTGTAAGCCAATAAGCGTTTACATCTATTGATTTAGCTACTTCATTTTGAAGTGCTCCAAATAATACATTAGAAGAAGTGTCACTTCCTGTTATAAATGTTCCTAAAGCTCCTATTATAGGAGATATTAAAGGGAAAAATTTACCCGTAGTTTTAACCAATACTATAGCTAATGATGTAATCATACCGCTATACCCCATAACTTTTGCTAAAGCAACTATAGATACGACTGTAATCGTTGATTTATAAAGTTGCTTTAATGTAGATAAAAAAACTTTAATTATTTCTTTAATTTTAGCTCCTTGAATTAATCCTCCTATAAACCCAGCTAATATAATTAAAGTTCCTGGAGTAGAAATCCATTTAAACACAGTTTTACCTTCATAGATAACTATACTAGTTTTGAAATGACTTAAATATTCATTAATATTTGGGAATAGAGGGCTTGTGAAAATAATAAATGTAAACACGAGTATATACGGAATCCAAGCTAAAATACCTTCCTTAATTGTGATTCTATTTACAGTAATACTTGATCCAGTTTCACCTACACTGTATTCACTTTCAAAATCATCTTCTTTTTTCAAGAAAACCTTTGCCCAAAGAATAATCATTCCTAAAGAACAAATACTACCTAATAGCGCTGGAAGTTCTGCTCCTAAATATTTTGCACATAATAGTTGAGGAATTGCAAAACTAATACCAGATGCTAAAGAAATTCCAAATACACCTTTTAAACCTTTTATACTTTTAGTTGTTATTACAACTAGAACTATTGGAATAATTATAATAAAAATAGTTAGCTGCAGGCCTACATAGTAACTTAGTAAGTTAACATCAAGTCCTGTTACATTAGCTAAAGTAGAAACAGGAATACCGACTGCTCCGAAAGCTGTAGGAACAGTATTTGCAATTAGGCATATTACTGCTGCAAATATAGGATCAAATCCTAAAGAAATTAATATGCTTGCTGGAATAGCTACAGCAGTACCATATCCTGCAACAGCTTCTAAAAATCCCCCAAAGCCCCATGCAAGTATAAGAACTTGAATTCTTTTATCTCTAGATATACTAGAAAGCATTAATTTCATGATATCCATGCTTTTGGTATAAAGTGCTAAATTATAAGTGAATATTGCTGCTATTATTACAATCATTATAGGCCATAGCCCTAATACTACTCCTTCTATTGATACTAAGATAGCTGATCCAAAATCCATATTCCATACTAAAATCGATAGAAATATTGTTACTAAAAGACCTAAAGGACATGCTTTATGGGCTGGGATTTTTAAAACTCCTAAAGAGATCATTAACCATGCTACTGGAACTAAAGCAATTAAAAATAATAGATAAATATTCAATACTTTCCCTCCTTTTTCTTTATGGTAATATGGTAATACCATATCTGTTTTTAATTTACCTTAATTTTCAGAAAATTTCAAGAATAATTTATTTTTTAACATCTATCCTTTCGGAAACATGCATTTTTTTGGAAATATATACAAAAACAACCTGTTTTATCAGAACAGGTTGTTAATAAATTAATTAATGCAACTTTTATATATAAATTCCATATGTTTTGCCATACATATAGAAGCTTCTGTAGCATTTTTTTTAGATAATGCATTGTATATATCTTCATGATGCTTTATAAGTATCTGTTTATTCTCATTATTTGAAAGTATAATTTTTCTAGCATCCTTAATAAAAAAGTCCATTAAACTAGAAATAACGCTTAATATATTTACAATTAAAGAGTTTTTAGATATATCAGCTATTTTATAATGAAATTCCTTATCAAGTTTTACTTTTGTATCTTCATTTTCACATTCTTTTAACTGATTCATAATAATCCTAAGTTCTTCAATTTCTTGATTTGTTATTTTATGTGCTGCAAGAGCTACAGTTTCTATTTCAAGCATTTTTCTTAGTTCTAATATCTCTTCAGGTTTACTTTCTTGAAGTTTAAATATAACAGACAAAGGTTGAAATAATGTATCATCAAAATTAGATCTTATAAAATTTCCTTCTCCTTGTTTGCTTTCTATAAGACCCATTACTTGTAGTGCTCTCAATGCTTCTCTTATAGAGGTTCTACTTACACCTAAAAGTTCAGCTAAATCTCTTTCAGGAGGAAGCTTGTCCCCCTTTTTTAGGGTATCATTCATAACCATTTCTTGAATTTGATTTATAACATGTTCATAAACTTTTGTACTTTTAACTGGGGTAAACAACTACATCACCTCTTTATAATTTACTTTATATAGATATAAGCCTTGAGAGTATGCAGTAGATCCTGCTAATGACCTGTCTTTACTTTCTAGTATATCTTTTATATAATCAGGATTTATCTGTCCATGCCCTATATCTATTAAGGTGCCAACTATAATTCTAACCATATTATGTAAAAATCCATTTCCGTTTATTTTAATATCAATAAAACCATTTTCTATCTCTATATCTATATAATTTATAGTTCTAATACTAGATTTCTTTTTAGATTTAGAAGATTTAAAGCTAGAGAAATCATGTTCCCCTATAAGGTGCTTACAAGCTCTTTTCATATTATCAATATTAAGTTTATCTGGGATATGAGTTGTATATTTTCTTAAGAAAGGATCATGTATTTTATTGTTGTCTACTTTATATAAATAAGTTTTTGATACAGCATTATATCTTGAATGAAATCTAACATCTACTTCTTCTATGTTGCTAATAACTATATCCTGAGGTAAGTAATTATATAAATATTCATGCATTTTAGAAATATTCATTTGTGAATTAGTTTTAAAATTCGCTATTTGAGCAATTGCATGAACTCCAGCATCTGTTCTTCCAGAACCTATTATTTCTATTTTCTCATCTAGCATTTTAGAAACTACAGCTTCAATCTTAGCTTGTATAGTTGAATCTGTAGTTTTTAACCTTTGCCATCCTTTGTACTTGCTTCCATCATATTTAATTGTAATTTTTATATTTCGCATTATCGAGTATTCCTTTCTATTGTATAATAGTTATATTTTAATCATAACATTTTTTTTATGATATTATAACAAAAATAAAAAAATTCACTTTGTGTTAACTAATGGATAGGGTTTTCACCGAGTTTTAGTTGAAATTTATATAGTTCTTGTATATAAAAAAACTACCTATTTTATTAGGTAGCTTAATTAGTTATTATATTTATAATTTCCATCATACTACTTCCTTTTTTTATGCTTTTTTCTCCCACTCTAAGTTTAGAGCTCAAATCTAAACATCTAAGTAAAGTTAAAAAATCCTCTTTGCTAAGTATAAGTTCATTTTCATATAAAATATCAGCTACTTTATTGGAAGTAAATCCATTTTGTATAATTATATTTACGCACTCTTCTTTATCATTTTTTTTACAGGTTCTTTATTTGGAATTTGATCTCTATCCTCTTCCTCTTCATTTTGTGCTTCATTATTTATCTTATTTATTGATTGAGGAAATTCATTTTCTTTTTTACTTTCAGATTGTCCATTATTTTTATTTGCTAATATGTTTATGGAAGATCCTAGCAAAAGCCCTATTGATATACCTAGTACTAATATTAGTGTAAATATTTTATTCAATAAACTTCCCCCTAATTTAAATTATATAGTATGTTAATATATTACAATAAATAATATCCTTTATCAAGCAATTCAAAATAAAATTGAGCTGTTTTGTTAAGTTCTTCACCAAATAAAGCTATAATCTTCTTTTGTCTACCTTCAGAAGAAAGAATAATTTTACCTATATGTCTATTTTTTCTTTTTAATTTTTCTATTTTGTATCCGTTATCCAGATGATATTTTATATAATCTAACTTGTTTTCCATAGTTCACCTCTAATATAATTAATATAGTATATATATGATTATTATCAAAATATTAATTATTATTAAGAATTATGAATAAAACTACAAAAAAGTCTTTAAAATAAAGACTTTTTTGTAGTTATTATAAATCAAAACTTAATTCATATACAGTTTTCACCCCAGCTGAATTTTTAGTTCCGTATGACCTATGGGTAAGCTAATCAACAAGCTATTAAGTTCTTATTTCGAGCCTTAAGATGATGAAGTTTTAGAACTTTTAGTTTTCGGATAAATTATTATACTTTTAATAAATCTAATAATTTAAGAAAATATATTAACATAAGTTAATTATATACTTATATTCTTCATTTCTAGCTCGTATATTTTTCATTGTATCCCAATTGCCATGGCCAGGGTATATAATAATACTATCATCCCATTTTGAAACTATATTTTTGATAGTATTTATCATATCTTCTTCACTACCTCCTGGTAAATCTAATCTACCTATCCCATCATTAAATAAAGTATCTCCTGTAAATATTGTATTTTGATGTTCCGCTTTTAGAGAAATTCCTCCTTTTGTATGTCCTGGAGTATGGATTACTTCTAAAGGTATATTTCCTATATTTATAACTGAGCCATTTGAAAGAATTTTATCTGCATCAATTGATATTTGCTTTGTATTAGCTTTTTTAGATAAGTTTATACTTGGATTTTTAAGACCTTTTAAGTCTTTTTTATGAATTAATACATCGCTATTATATTGTTTTTTTAAGTCTTTTACAGCTCCTATATGGTCATAGTGGTGATGAGTAAGTATTATATGATTTAACTTTAAATTATTTCTATTTATATAATCTATTAATATTTTAGAATTATCACCAGGGTCTATAACGGCAGCATCAAGAGTGTGCTTATCGTGAATTATATATGCATTAGTACTTATTTTGCCTACAACAAATCTTTTTAATATCATATTAAGTCTCCTTTATTATATTAGGTTAAATATATTATATAATAAAGGAGACTTAATCCCAAGAATTTATATATTTATTTTTAATTATTTAAGACCTCCTTCATTTCATCATATGTTTCTTGTAAGAAATCTTCTATCATATCTTGTGTGATTAGATCCTTAATAGATGAAGAGGTTGTTTCGTAAAATTTTTGAGCTACCCACTGGAATTTTTCCTTATCAGTTTCAAAGTTTTTCTCAGCATAAAGCATAAGTCTATATGCTATCTCTTTTGATTGCTTTAAAGCTATTTTTTCACTAAGTGTTTTATAAATATAATATACATATCCAGCACTTATTAAAAGAATAAATATTATCCATACGTATATAGACTCAATCATACTAATTACTCCTTTACTTTTTATATATTATATTTATAAATAGGTTTATAAGTGATTAATATTACTTAAATAAGATGTTTATATTGCTTTTAAAACATTATTAACATTGTGGTAATTCAATAATTCTTTCATTTTATTTTTTGCGTTTATAAACTGCATATATTTAATGTCAGATATTCTAGAATCACCATACACTCTCCATCCATTTATTTTTGTAAGTTTTAATGAAGGGTGACCAATGAATCCCAATACATCTTTTAATGGATATCCTAGAAATATACCTATTTCGTCTGGAATATTTCCAGTTTTCATTTTTTCTATTATAAAATCAAGATATATATCGAAATCGTAATTATTAGGATATCCTATTGATTTTAAAAATTTTAAATTTCTATATTCTGATAATGTATTGTTTAACTCCGCTGAATTATAAAATAATATTTTAGTACATTTATTACAGTAACTAAATTCTTTGTAGGATATCTTACTGTTTTTATGTAAAATATGTTTAATTTCTGTTAATCTATATAAATTTTGTTTGTCAGAGTAAGGAAAACTTATTATTTCAGCAGGTTTCACTCCAAATATTACAGGTCCTAACAATTGTAGTAACCATTTTGTAAAAGAATCTGTATTATCATTTCTGCAAAAACAATTATTCAAGTTATTATTCATATATATCATCCGCCTTTTAAGAAAATTCAAATCAATTGAAAGTAAATATCATTTTCGTTTATATTAATATAATATTACAGTTTTGTATAAAATGTCAAATAATTTACGATTTAAATTGGATATTATATTAAGAGAATATTTAAACTAAATTAGAAGATAATAACTATATAAATTGAATAGGGTTATATGGAGGTTTAAAGATGAAAGTATCTTCTAGTTTAAATGATAATATTAAAACATTAAAAAAAACTCTTCCTATAGATAAAAGTTTTGATATAGTTAACAGAGAATGGACAATAGGAAATACAAAGGCTAATTTTGTATTTATAGATGGATTTACTAAAGATCAAATAATGCTATTTATTATGACTAAGCTTCAATCTATAAAAAATATAGATCACATTGATATAGATGTGATAAAAACTCTTTTAAAAAATGATATTCCTTATATAGAAGTTTCTACTTTTTCTGATTTTGAGGATATGAAACCAGCAGTACTTTCAGGAAATACAGCTTTATTTGTAGATGGACAATCAGAAGGTATACTTTTAGATGTAAGAGAATACCCTGTAAGAGGACCCCAAGAGCCTGATTTAGAAAAGGTCACAAGAGGTTCTAGAGATGGATTAGTTGAAACTATAATCTTTAACACAGCTTTAATTAGAAGAAGACTCAGAGACCCAGATTTAATATTCGAACTTACAACTATAGGTTCTCAATCTAAGACTGATGTTGCTATATCTTATATAGACAGTGCTATTAACCACGATTTTTTAGAACAATTAAAAAAGCAATTAGATAAAATTAAAACTAATTCTTTAATTATGGGAGAAAAAACCCTTGAGGAGTTACTTATTAAGAAAAAATGGTTTAACCCACTACCTCAGGTGCGCTTTACGGAAAGACCAGACGTTGTTGCTGCTCATTTATTAGAAGGGCACATAGCTATAATAGTAGACAATTCTCCTAGTGTTATGTTGCTTCCTGTAACAATTTTTCATTTTACTCAACATGCCGAAGACTATTATCAAAATCCAATGGTAGGTACTTATTTAAGGTGGGTTAGATTTATATCTATGATTTCTTCTATGATAATAACTCCATTATGGCTATTTTTAGTGTATAATCCAGAATTATTACCAGACGCATTAAAATTTATAGGTCCATCTAAAGTTGGTCATATTCCTTTATTTATACAGTTTATTTTATTGGAAATAGGGCTCGATACGCTAAGGCTTGCATCTATACATACGCCTAATTCCTTATCTACATCATTGGGAATTATAGGAGGATTAATTCTGAGTGAATTTGCAGTAAAGGTTGGTTGGTTTACTCCAGAGAGCATACTTTATATGGCTATTGCTGCTATTGGAACATTTGCTACACCTAGTATAGAATTTGCTATGGCAATACGAATATTTAGATTGTTTATACTAATCATGACTGGCGTATTTAGAAACGTAGGATTTTTCATATCTTTGATTATAGTATGTACTATAATTTGTACAACTAAGGGTTTTGCAAATCAATCATATTTATGGCCTTTAATTCCATTTAATAAAGATGCTCTTTTAAATATATTATTTAGAAAACCTATAGTAGAAATAAAAAGCAGTAAAAAAGATTAATCTTTTTTACTGCTTTTTACAATAATATATAGAGTTTAGTTTATACTTGTAAGTCTATGCTTAATCCAAGTCTATCTTTAAATATATCAATTATAGGATCAACCTCAATTTCTATAAACTCAATTACTTGTTCAGAAGCTCTACCTATGAAGTTTATAGGATCCATTATAGATAATATTTCATCTTCAGTCATTTTAAACTCAGGATCATTTATTATTCTATCCATCAAATCATTTTGCTTACCTAATTCTTTTACATTTTTAGCAGATTCCATTGAATAAACTCTTATCTTTTCATGAAGATGTTGTCTATCCCCGCCTCTTTTAACTGCTTCCATTAATATAGTTTCTGTAGCCATAAAAGGAAGTTCTTCATCGATATGCTTTTTAATCATATTTTCATATACAACTAGTCCATCAGTAACATTAATACCGATTTCCAATATTGAATCTATAGCAAGGAATGATTGAGCTATACTTAATCTTCTGTTTGCTGAATCATCTAAGGTTCTTTCTAGCCATTGTGTAGAGTGAACTAAAGCTGGGTTTAATGTTTCTGCTATTACATATTTACATAACGAAGAAATTCTTTCACTTCTCATAGGATTTCTTTTATATGCCATGGCAGAAGAGCCTATTTGATTTTTAGCAAAAGGTTCTTCTATTTCTTTTAAACTTTGAAGTATTCTTATATCGTTAGTCATTTTATGCATACTCTGAGCTATAGATGATAAAGTAGATAAAATTTGATGATCTAACTTTCTAGTATAAGTTTGTCCAGTTACTGCATATGATTTTTTAAATCCCATACTAGATGTTACAAGTTCATCTAATTGTTTTACTTTATCATGGTCTCCTTCAAATAAACTTAAAAAACTTGCTTGAGTACCTGTAGTACCTTTTACTCCTCTTAATTTCAAATTCTCTAATCTATTATTTAAATCTTCGAAATCTATTAATAAATCTTGTATCCAAAGACAAGCTCTTTTTCCAACCGTAGTTAGTTGAGCAGCTTGAAAGTGTGTAAATCCAAGAGTAGGTATATTCTTATAGTTAAAAGCAAACTTTTTTAAATTATTAATTAAATTTACAAGCTTGATTAATACTAATTCCATTGCATCTTTCATGATGATAATATCTGTATTATCACCTACATAGGCACTTGTAGCACCTAAATGTATAATGCCTTTAGCAGTCGGACATAAAAGTCCATAAGCTTTAACATGAGACATGACATCGTGTCTTGTTTCCTTCTCGAATTTTTTTGCATCATCAAAATTTATATTATCTATATTAGCTTTAAGTTCTTCAATTTGCTCATCAGTTATATTAATTCCTAATTTCATCTCACATTCAGCAAGAGCAACCCATAATTCTCTCCAAGTTTTAAATTTCTTTTCTGGAGAAAATATGTAACTCATATCTTTGCTTGCGTATCTTTGAATTAAAGGATTTTGATAATAATCGTGTTTTTGCATGATATCCTCCTTGAAATATTTATTTTTTTCATATCACAATAGTATTATACAATATAATGCGAACTTTAACAAATGTTTTTATGATAAACGTAAGGAAAAAACAAAATAAGCTCAATACTATTTAAATAGTATCAAGCTTATTTTACTTCTAATTGCTAAAAAATATTATTAATTTTTTTATATATTAGATAAAGCTTCTTTTATTCTATTTAATCCTTCTATTATATTTTCTTGAGAAGTTGCATACGATAATCTAATATAATTATCATTCCCAAAAGCTACTCCAGGAACAACAGCTACATGAGAGTTTTCTAACAGATAATTTGCAAAGTCCATAGAACTGTTTATATCATAATTACCTAATTTTTTACCTATGACTTTTGATATATTAACCATTACATAAAACGCACCTTTAGGCATATTACATGAAATATTAGGTATATCATTTATAAGTTCAACCATTTTTTTTCTTCTTTGATCAAATTCATTTCTCATATATTCAATTGCAGACTGATCTCCTTCTAAAGCTTCAATTGCAGCATATTGAGCTATAGTGTTAGGATTTGATGTAGCATGGCTTTGGATGTTAGACATTATAATAGCTATTTTTTCATTAGAAGCTGTATATCCTATTCTCCATCCTGTCATAGCGCAGCATTTAGATAATCCATTTACAACTATAGTTAATTCTTTTATCTTTTCATTTAATGAAGCTATACTTATATGTTTCTGATTATCATATATAAGTTTTTCGTAAATCTCATCAGAAACTACTATTATATTATTTTTTACAGCTAACTCTGCAATTTGTTTTAATTCATCTAATGTATATACAGATCCTGTAGGGTTAGATGGACTAGTTAGTATTATAGCTTTAGTTTTATGAGTTATGTTTTTCTTTAAATCATCAATATTGTATTTGAAATCATTGTCTTCATCACAGTCAATTAATATAGGCTTAGCTCCAGCCATTTTAACTAATTCAGGGTAGCTTACCCAGTATGGGGTAGATATTATAACCTCATCTTCAGGATTGCAAATAGCTTGGAATATATTATACAAAGAATGTTTTGCACCATTAGATACAATTATTTCTTTTGAATTATAAACAAGGTTATTGTCTACTTTTAACTTATTGCATATAGCATTTTTAAGAGCTGGCATACCAGAAGCTGCTGTATACCCTATGTTATTGTTTTGAATTACATCAATAGCTTTGTTTCTTATGTTTTCAGGAGTATTGAAGTCAGGTTCTCCTACACTAAAACTTATAACCTTAATACCATCTTCTTGCATTTTTTTAGCTTTAGCACTTATAGCTAAAGTTAATGATGATGAAATATTGCTATGTTTAATTGAAAGTTCCATAATATCTCTCCTATCTAATATATAACTATATTTAAATCTAATTTTATTATATCAAAAGTTAGTAAAATTTAGATAATAAATCTAAATAATTCTTATAACATATTTTTTTTATAAAATCATTATTATAATTTCTTTTTAATAGTTCATCTATTATTAAGTATAAATATGTACAATCTTTTAAAGGATTTATAACATTGCATCCATCAAAATCTGATCCAAACCCTACACATTCACTTCCACCTATATATATTATTCTCTCTATATGATCTACTAACGAACTTATATTCTTAGCTTTTCCAACAAATTCTTCATAAAAATTAATACCTATTATTCCGTTGATTTTGGAAAGTTCTTTTATTTGATCATCTGTTAAGTTTCTTTTATGTTCATTTATATGATTACTTAAAGAATGAGAAGCTATTATAGGTTGTTTAGTCAATTGTAGAACATCATAAAATGTTTTATAAGAAGCGTGAGAAACATCTATTATTATGTTCATGTTATTCATAGTATTTATAACAGATCTACCAAAATCAGTTAATCCAAAATCAATACTTTCCATTGTGCCACAAGCCACTTTGTTTTTATAGTTCCAAGTTAGAGTTAATGATTTTACTCCTAATATATTTAATGATTTTATTATTTCTATATTGTCATCTATTATATGAGCTCCTTCTATGGAAATAATAATTCCTACTATATTATCATTATTCATGACATAATCTAAATCACTTTTATTTTTTATTATTTTTATATTATCACTATTTTTTTCATATTCATGCAATTTATTTATATATCCTATAGCTTTAAAATAGGAATCTGGAAAGGGAATGGTATAATCTATGTATACAGCCATAAATTGAATTTTAACATTGGATTTTAATAATTTCTGCAAATTTATATGAGTAATATCATTATCATAAAAAGACAAATTATTGTCTTCTATTCTTGTTACACTATCACAATGGCTATCTATTATTTTATATTTCATTTATTTCACCTCTTTCTATTATTATAATAACTATGCTATTTATTATTTTTTGATTTATATATATTTAATTCATCATCATCTATAATATAATCAATATCATCACTATCTACAAAATTCATAACGTATTTATATCGCGTTGCATAGTTCTTATCACTCCATCCCAATTTTTCTTTTACATTTTCATCTTTTAATCCAGATTTTAAAGAAAATGTGGCAAAAGAGTGTCTAAAGTCTTTTGCTGAGTAATTACTAAGACCAGCCATAGACAAAGCATTTTTTACTATAAGTCTTACATTTCTATCAGTAATTGTGTTACTATTTCTACTTTTGAAAACAAAATCGTCAATACTAGTAATTTGTATAGATTCTTTATAATCCATAATCAAATCCCATGAATACGAGGGCAGTTCCACTATGCGTTCTTTTTTTTGATTCCCTATTTTACATGAACAGTTATTTTGAGTATTAGATGTTAAGTCTTTCCATTTCAAGTTTATTAACTCGTTCAATAAGCATCCTGTACTAATTAAAAAAGAAATTATAGCCCTATCTCTCTTATTCAAATTAGGGAATATAGATATTAACTTATTTAACTCATCAAGACTCAATACATCGTTTTTATTTTTTATTCTAGATACATAAGGTTTACTTATATTAGCAAAGGGGTTATTTTGTATATAATTTTCTTTCACTAGAAAATTATAAAAACTGTGCAAATAACTGTATATTTTTTCGCAAGTTGATTTAGCATATATACTGTTGATATATTCTATGAATTGTTTGCTTTCATTAATATTTATGTTTAGCAAATTTTTATCGCTTAAAGTAGACTTAAATAGGATTATTTTATTTAAATAGTCAGATCTACTTAGAGGTTTAAGTTTTCTAGAAAATTCCTTGAATAGTTCATGTTCATATTCTGATAAACCCTCCATAAATACTCCCTCCCTTTAATATTTTAAGATCACATTAATTATACTCTAAATACAAATATTATTAAATTATAATAATTCTAACTTAATAATTAAAATCCTTTGAAAAAATTCAATTTTACTGATATACTTTATATGTTAATTTTATAGAATGTATTAAAGTACATAATTTGAAGGAGGCTTTGCAATGAGCGATATTTTAAAAGCTATAATCCTTTCTATTGTAGAAGGGGTTACAGAATTCTTACCTATTAGTAGCACGGGGCATTTAATTCTTGTCAATCAATGGATAAATTTTGAAGGTAATTTTGGATTTTACTTTAATGTTATTATTCAGTTTGGAGCTATTTTATCTGTTGTAATCTTGTATTTTAAAAAACTCAATCCTTTTGATAAATCCAAAACACAAATACAAAAACAGCAAACTATTAATTTATGGTCAAAAGTAATAGTTGGATTTATTCCAGCTGCTATATTAGGATTTTTATTTGCAGATATAATAGAAAACTATTTAAGTAATCCTATAGTAGTGGCTATAATGCTGTTTATTGGTGGTATTTTTATACTAGTTTTAGAAAATAGCTCTAAAAGAGTCAAAATAAATAATTTTGATAAACTAAGCTATAAAACGGCTTTTTCAATAGGTATGATTCAATGTTTAGCAATGATTCCTGGAACTTCAAGATCTGCTGCTACAATCATAGGAGCAATGCTTTTAGGCACGTCAAGACAAGTAGCTGCAGAATTTTCTTTTTTCTTAGCAATACCTACAATGGCAGGCGCAACAGCTTATTCTGTGCTCAAGATGGTTAAAAGTGGAGTGACAATAACATCTAATCAGTGGATGGTATTACTAGTAGGTATTATAGGTTCATTTATAGTAGCTACATGTGTTATATCTTTTTTTATGAATTATATAAAAAGAAAGGATTTTAAAATATTTGGATACTATAGAATAGTTCTTTCTGTAATAATACTTTTTCATTACTTTGTTAAATAAAATAAGAATGTAGGTAATTACCTACATTCTTATTTTATTTAACATATATTTGTAATTGTATTGATATCCAACCAAAAGCCTCTCTAGTAATTTTTTTCAGTTTCATTTCTAGTTGAAGATATAGATTTTTCAATAAAATCTAATTTTTCTTTATATGATTGCATATAAATCTTCATAATGTGTCCCATTTTAAAATGGGTATTTGGTCCTATATATAGGTATTATATACCATCCTGATGGTTTTAGTCTATTAATTTAGAGCGAACTTGTAATCATCTTTATTATATCGCTGTTCTCTTCTTTAAACGTTGTAACTATTGTAATCTTATCTAGAGCACATGTTAATGCAGTACATATCATATTTAAGTTTTTTATGAAATTGTTAATTTCGTTATTAGAACTAGACTCACTCAAATGATGCCCATATAACATTTCAATTTGACATAATATAAGTGATTTATATTCTAGATTATTTATAGAATATATATTAGATATTGTTACTCCATTTTTATTGCTTAAATTTGTTAATTCATCATTTGCGTATATATAAGGTATATTACTTTCCTCTAATGCTTTTCTTAAAATATATTGAAAATATATCATATTTCCATTTTTCAATTTTCTTTTATTATACGGATATACAATCACTATATCTGAATAACCGAATCCTTTTTTTGTTATTAAGTATTCTATTTCCCATATTATTGATTTGATTTTTTCTTCTATATCATCAACAAATATAATCTCTACATCTTCACCTTCACATCGCAAAGATTTTGTATTTAAATAATAATCATTAGGTAGATTGTCATCGAAATTTTCTATATATTTCTTTATATTACTTCTGAAATTATTTACAAATAAAGATATGTTTTGTGTTTGCTTATAGTTATATTCAAGAGTTATAATATCATCAAAAGCTATATTTTCCCAAAAACCTTTGAATGATTTGATATTATTTTGTATATCTTGAGATTTATCAACTGATATATTAAAAATATTTTTAGACTTAAATAATATACCATGGATAAATTTTATCTCTTCTTCATTAAAGTTTTCACATCCATCTATGAAAATTCCTTTGTATATTTTCTTTTCTTTCAATGTGTTTTTTACTTGTAAAAAAACATTTTTAAAATATTTAGAAAAATCTAGCTTAAGCTTATTGTAATCTATTACTAGATTCAAATCTTTAGCCATCTTAAATATAAATCCATGATAGTTATATATATCTAAGTTATCAGGTGATTTATATAATAAATTAATTTGATTTTTAATATCATGCATCAGCTGCTTATTATATGTTATAAATAAAAATCTTTCCTTTGGATACAATTTAGCAAGTTTTATAGCTCTTGATATTAATATAGTTGTTTTAGAGCTGCCATTAGGACCTGTAAATAGAGTATTACCATACTTTATAGAGTTGATTTTTTCTATTTGAGAAGGACTTAAAAATAATGAATTATATCTATATTCATCTTTAGAAAATAATATCTTTTTGAAAAACTTGTTTTTCGTATTTTCCTTATCATATTTTTTTATGACATGGTATTCAGGTGATATATAGAATCTAAATAGATTTAAAATAACATCATCATTCTCACCCATTAAGTATTTATCTAATAGGCTTGTATCATTAATTAACTCATTATATTTAATATTATCAATAATATGATTATTTATAAAATCATTTTCTATATTATCTATTTCAATATAGGGCATAATATATATTAAGTTATATTTAACATCTAAATTAAAACTTTTTAAATTTTCTTGTAATGTATAGTATTCTTCTTCCATTACTTCTAATAATTCATCTTCTAGTATAGAATATATTTCTTCGGTAGTATCCATGAATTTAATGAATAGAATGTTATTATTTTTAATATACATTAAATCTATATTAATACCATTTACAGGAACTACTTTTGTTAGTCCTATACCACTTAAAGAGTTTATACAATTTTCATAAAAATGCATCTCACTGTCTTTTATTCTAAGCGAATCTAAATTAGAATGAATATTATTTGAATATATTTTCAATTGTATCCCCCTTTTCTTTTTATATTATTATATCATTTAATTATTATTTTTCTAGTAGGACATATTATTTATTATTTTTTTTAACTATGAAAACGGAATCCAATTCATTAACTCTAAAGGCTGTATTTATTAATTGTATAAAAGTGTTATCGTTGGCTTTATTTAAATACATAAGGCGTCTTATTTCTTTGTTGTTTCTAAGTTTGTATAATAACTCTTTTTGTATGCCCATAGATATACTATAAACTATATAAGCTTCCCAAGTTTTAATATTATCTGAATTTAAGACTTTGGGATTTTTAAAATTAATTATGAATTTTTTAAAGTTAATCCATTTTTTCCGCTCTTTATACCCTAATCTTGTTAATTTAGACTTGAAAAGGTATATATTATTTATAAAACCAGATATAATAAGAGCTATAGATACAATATATAGATATGGGTAATATTTATATATAAATAAAACTCCTAATGAAATTTTTATACAGGAATATAAATATAATAAGAATTTCATATGTTTATTTGTTTTTAAATATCCATAATCTGCACACTCTTTATATACTTTTCTTCTCCAAGTGTTATAAAACCTCTTAAATTCCAAAAACTTTTTTTCATCTTGATTGTGTTTTTTTATATCTTCGAAACAAATGATTTTGTTATTTCCAATAAAACCAAATAACCAGTTTAATAAATATTTTTCGTGTTTCTTCAATTCTGTAGTATCCTTATTTGTTAATTGTAATTTATACTTTTCACTAGTTCTATCATATATTTCTAAAATATATCCTTTTCTAATTAAATCAATTATAGTAACAAAAAAATCTTTACTTGTTATTTTTTTATATTTTAATATGCTAATCATAATTGCAGGAGTATAATCGTTTGGTAATTTTAAGTTGTAATTTCTAGGTAAATTTCCCTTTTGAAAAATCAAGATATTTGAAAATAAAATAATTATGTAAACCATATCTATAATTAATACACAAATAGATGCTATATTAATTTTTTTAATTCTACCTATTTTATTTTTATATTTTGTTTCAATACTAATTTCTTCATTTACTAGCTGTTCATATGATGTTAACTCAGTATTATTTTGGATGTTATAATCAGGTATATCCTTTTCTAATAGTATTTCTAACTTCAGCTCTATATTTTGTGGAAAATCATCTATACTATAACTAACTTTATTTTTTTCTACTTTTACATTTTTATATAAATATCCATGTTGGAAAGCTTTAATATTTTCGTATGTTTTGCTCTCTGGAAAACATATAGATATATTCAACTTTTTTATAGTTTTTTCATTATCGATATTGAAAATTTTAAATTTAAACTCATCAACACCATTATGTTTTATAATAAAATCTTCTAAATCATATTCTATTTTATATATTTTAGTTTCAATATTGGATTTATCGTAAACTCTAAAATCCAAGTTATTATTATGATCGAACAACTCTAATTGTAATTGATTTTTATTAGGATATATTTCATATGCTCTTAAATTATCTAATTTAGAATTATTGTCTAGATATAAACTTTTGGTTACTCCATTTGATTGAGAATGAAATTTATATGTTATTTTTTCTATAATATGAGCATCGCCTTTATCATCTACATTTATGTGCATTCTTAAATTTTCAATAGAATAATCTTCTTGTGAAAATACAGGTTTTATTAAAAAAATAAATATTATCAATGATATTAAATTGACTCTTTTTTTTATTTTAATCACCTCTAATATATATTATAAACCATATTTAACCTCTATTTTTAATAAAATTAAAAAGACTTAAAATCTTTTTAGATTTTAAGTCTTTTGGCTTATATGATAATTGGAATTTATCTATGTTTTTTCATTGATTCTTTAATACCATTTTTAATTAAATAAAATTTTTTTATTAGACAACAATCAGGTTCTTTATATTCATGCATATATGAATCTAATAAATTTTTTATTTCATTAAAATTTTTTTCATCATAAGAATATACATGGTCCAACTTATTAGATATAGTATTGAACAACAAAAATCTTTTCTTTATATCCTCACTTTCCATTATATATAACCACTCCTTAAATAAATTTGTTAAAATCTATATTCAGAGTGTTTGCTAAAAAATAGAATTTAAAACATATATAGCAAAATTTTATTTATCAATATCAAATACTACTGTTAATATCATTTTAAACTTCTCTACGGCTAATAGTGAGTGGTTTATATTAGCTGGCATTACTATAGTTTCACCTTTTTTAACATCAAAGCTTTCTTCCCCTATTGTAATTCTAGCTTCTCCATCTAAAATAGACACCATGGCATCCCCTTCAGACTTATGAGTACTTATTTCTTCATCTTTATCAAAAGCAAATACAGTTACATTTACATATTTGTTTTGAGTCAGAGTCTTGCTAATGACAGTTCCTTTTTGATAATCAACCAATGATGTTGTCTCAATAGGTGTTGAAAAATCTATGTTTTTTATAAAATTTTTATTCATATTATATTCCCCTTTCAATTGTAAAGTTTATTTTTATTTATATATAGTATAAAACAAAAATCACATTTATTAAGTAACATATGTTACCTGTGAGTTGTAAATTTTTTTGATCTAAATGCATTAGTTAGAACTTATATAAAGTTTAAACGCTTAGCTACCGGTACAAACATTGGACTTAATAATAGACTGTTAAATATGTACAATAAACCCATAGCTATTAGAATTTAAATTATATATAGATGCCCAAAATAAATTTTGTTTCATATTTTCTAAGTATACATCCTTATCTTTTACTAATTTTTCATTTCTTATTAAAATATTTTTCCACCTAGATATCTAGCAGATTAATAATATCAACTATGCGTGAATTTTTTTACTGATTTTTAAAATGAACATCTATTATCTTCTCAGCAAGTCTTTTTTGTGCATTTGCTTGAGCAACTAACATTATAACAATTAAAAATAACTGAGCTAAATCTTGATTCTCTTTTTCTATTTCATTAGTCTTTTCTTTTATACATCTTATATTCGAAGATATGAAATTTTCGAAATCTTTTGTTTCATTATCTTTTAATTCTAAAAAAATCGAATATATATCATCTAAAGATATTACATCATCTTCGATATTAGACATATCTTTAAGTACAGGTTCAAACAAAAGTTTTATGTCATCTAAAGATAGAACTTGCTTTAAATAATACACTAAAATCATTAGTATTATATGCTGTTTGCTATATTTTTTATTATTAGAGGGCATTAACAATCCTTGTTTGGTATAATTATTAATCATTGTTTTAGTCAATATCTTATCATCATCATTTCTTTTTAAATTAGAAAGCCTTTCATCTATAAAATTTGTTACTTGATCCATATACAAATTTAAATCTGGTATCTCTTCTAATCCCACTTTATCGCCTAAACACAATTCTTTTATAAGTTTAATTAATTCATTTTCATCTATCATTTAAATCACCTCTCTTATATAATATAGTATTCAAAACTATATATCAACATATGTATATAAATTTTAAAAAGTTTTATTATTATTAAAAAAATCTAATCTCAGCTTAATAATTTTCAATTATCAGCTTCGATTAGATTTTTTTAATAATAATAAAACTTTAGATATTAAGATTCACATTCTTCTATTTCAATACTATATTTTCCACATTCAATACATACTATAACACTTATTATATAGCTATTATCTACAACACCTTTTTTTAGCATCTTCTTAAATGATGTATTTTTATACTCTTCAGATATATTACTCATCACATATTTACCATTCTTCGTGAACGCATAAAAATAATATTCAAGAAATTTAAAGTATTTTGCTTTTTCTGCTACTCCATTTAGACAACTTTGGCAAGCTTGATCGTAATAACCTATATCAAAATCTGTATTACTTTGATGCTTCAATAGATCAACTATTACTTCGTGTGTAAGCCCAGTTGGTAAGTTAATTTCATTATTTATATAATTTGACATATCTATAGCGTATAAATTTTCATCAAATTCAAATGTATATTTTCCCATACTTTAACTCCTTTAAAATTAATAATATATGTTAAGTATCTCATATAAGCAATTAATTATCAATATATAACGGTATTATCCAGAGCTATATGTTAGTTGTAACTCTACGCCAAGTTGTCTATAGCAATATGATATTTAGGATCTTCTATTATATTAACTTCTAGTATTTTTTCTGCATCCTTAATAAATTGATAGCATTCTATACTTAAATGCTTTAAATGAAGTGTTTTTCCTTCTGTTTTATATTTTTCTGTTAATGTATTTACACTTTCAATTCCAGAATGATCGAATACTCTTGCATTTGCAAAATCGATAATAACATCTTCAGGATCATTTTTTATATCAAATGAATCAGAAAAATTTCTAGCTGAACCAAAGAATACAGCACCTCGTATCGTATAAACTTTTGATCCGCATGTATCTATATATGAATCTACATCTATTCGTTTCCCTTTTTCCCATGCAAAAACAAGTGATGATACAATTACTCCTATTCCAACAGCAATAGCTAAATCTGTAAATACAGTAATTACAGAAACTAGTATTATGACAAAAGCATCTGATTTTGGAATATTTCTCATTATTTCAAAACTAGACCATTCGAATGTAGCTATTACTACCATGAACATTACTCCTGTTAGTGCAGCCATTGGAATTCTTTCGATCAAACTTGATCCAAATAATATAAATCCTAATAAGAATAAAGAAGCTGATATTCCAGATAGTCTATTTCTACCACCAGATTTTATATTTATCATACTCTGACCTATCATTGCACAGCCACCCATTCCACCAAAAAATCCAGTTATTATGTTAGCTATACCTTGTCCAACACATTCCTTATTGCCTCTACCTCTAGTTTGAGTAATTTCATCTATAAGAGTTAATGTCATAAGTGATTCTATTAGTCCTATAGATGCAAGTATTACTGCATATGGAAATATTATTTCTATAGTTTTAATATTAAACGGTACATTAGGTATATGGAATTTTGGTAAAACTCCACCTACATGAGCTATATCTCCTACTGTTTTAACATCTATTCCAAGTATATTAACTAATAATGAAATTGAAACAATACCTGCCAATGGTGCTGGTATTGTTTTCGTTATCTTAGGTACAATATATATTGTTGCCATAGTTAAAACTACTAATCCTACCATTAAAAACAATTCTCTACCTTGCATCCAATTCATATTTCCACTTTTATCAATAAATTTGAATTGATTAAATTGAGCTATACCTATAACCATAGCTAGTCCGTTTACAAATCCTATCATTACAGTATGAGGTATAAACCTTACAAATTTACCTAACTTAAATAATCCTACAAGTATTTGTATAATTCCCATTAAAACTACTGTTATAAATAAATATTCTACTCCATGTTCACTCACAAGATCAACCATAACTACAGCTAAAGCACCCGTAGCTCCTGATATCATTCCTGGTCTTCCTCCAAAAATAGAAGTTATCAAACCTACTATAAATGCTGCATATAATCCAGTTAATGGATCGACTCCAGCAACAAATGCAAATGCTATAGCTTCTGGTACAAGTGCCAGTGCTACTGTAAGTCCTGATAGTACCTCGTCTTTTAAATTTATTGCTTTATTGTTTTTCAAAGTTACACCTTCCTTCTATTTTTTTATCACAAAAACTAATAATATCATGCTTTTTAAATAAAAGCTATAACAAAGCTTTAATTTTGATTTTTCCGAATCTTCAAATCCAGACTTTATATGCTTGAGATTTTGATTTGTAAGCTATACACTAATATATATTTGAAAATACATAAATTTTGTATTCCAAAAAAACTCACTCTATTATATAATTTTAATTGTGTTATTTTTAAAACTTTACTAAAGGAGATTTTATAATGAGTATATTAACAGTAAGAAATTTAAGCCATGGCTTTGGAGATAGAGCTATATTCAATAATGTATCATTCAGACTTTTACCTGGAGAGCATATTGCGCTTATAGGTGCAAATGGAGAAGGAAAATCTACTTTCATGAATATAATAACAAGCAAAGTAGAGCCAGATGAAGGCAAAATAGAATGGGCAAAACGCGTAAGAGTTGGTTACTTAGATCAACATACTTATCTAGAAAAAGGAAGAACTATAAGAGATGTATTAAAAGATGCCTTTAAGTACCTTTTTAACCTAGAATCAGAAATTAATGAAACATATGAAAAGATGGCTGAGGCAACGCCAGAAGAACTAGAAGATATGCTTGAAAATGTAGGTACTATTCAAGATATATTAACTAACAATGATTTTTATGTTATAGATGCAAAAATTGAAGAGGTTGCAAAAGGGTTGGGACTTACACAAATAGGACTTGATAAAGACGTAAATGATTTAAGTGGAGGTCAAAGAGCAAAAATATTACTTGCAAAGCTATTATTGGAAAAGCCAGATATTTTATTATTAGATGAGCCTACTAATCATTTAGATGAACAACACATAGAATGGTTAAAAAGATATTTACAAAACTATGAAAACGCTTTTATACTTATATCTCATGACATACCATTTATAAATAGTGTCATAAATCTAATATACCATATGGAAAATCAAGAACTTAATCGTTATGTCGGAGATTATGATAATTTCATGAATATATATGAAGCTAAAAAACGCCAGCTTGAGGCAGAATATAAAAGACAACAACAAGAAATAGCTGAACTTGAAGATTTTGTAGCTAGAAATAAAGCTAGAATTTCAACAAGAAATATGGCTATGTCCAGACAAAAGAAATTAGATAAAATGGACAGAATTGAATTGCCACAAGAACGTGTAAAACCAGAATTTAATTTTAAACAAGCCAAAACTTCTGGTAGATTGATATTCGAAACTACAGATTTTGTAATTGGCTATGATGAGGCCTTGACAAGACCTTTGAGTATAAAAATGGAGAGAGGCGAAAAAATAGCTTTGGTAGGTGCTAATGGAATAGGTAAAACAACTTTATTAAAAAGCATATTAGGACTGATAAAACCCCTATCTGGTAGAGTGGAACTTGGATATGAACAGAGTATAGGTTATTTTGAACAAGAACTTAAGGATGGGAATAATAATACCTGTATAGAAGAGGTTTGGGAAGAATTTCCTGTATTTACTCAATATGAAGTTCGTGCAGCACTTGCTAAATGTGGCCTTACTACAAAACATATAGAAAGCAAAGTTAAAGTTTTAAGTGGTGGAGAACAAGCTAAAGTAAGACTTTGTAAACTTATAAATAATAATACTAATATACTATTATTAGACGAGCCTACAAATCATCTGGATGTTGAAGCTAAAGAGGAGCTTAAAAGAGCTTTAAAAGAATATAAAGGAAGTATACTTCTTATATGTCATGAGCCTGAATTTTATAGAGATATAGTAACAGATGTATGGAATTGTGAAGACTGGACTACTAAAATAGTTTAATATAATAAAAAATCCGCTTAAGCGGATTTTTTATTATATATTTTTAGCAATTTCGATTGCTTTATCATAGTCAGGGTGATTTGTTACTTCAGTTACATACTCTATATGCTTTACTACATTATTTTCATCTAAGACAACAATTCCTCTTGCTAACAATCTAAGCTCTTCAATTACAAATCCATAGTTTAATCCAAATGATAAATCTTTATAATCTGATACCGTTATAGATTGCTTTATTCCCTTATTTGCACAGAATCTACTTTGAGCAAATGGCAAATCAACACTTATAGTTATTATTGCTGTATCTTCTAATTTAGACGCTTCTTCATTAAATCTTATTGTCTGAAGTTCACATACCCCTGTATCTACAGATGGAACTACACTTATGATTTTAGTTTTGGATTTTATATCACTTAATTTGAATTGGCTTAAATCATTATTAAAAGCCATAAAATCAAATCCTGTATCTCCAATTTTTATTTCATTTCCTAATAACGTCATAGGGTTTGATCCCATAGTTATAATTCCTGTTCTTTTATTCATAATTAATAAAACCTCCTACATTTTTATTTTATATTATAAATTTACCCCACAAGCATGAATATAAACACAGTTTTATGAATTTAAAAATATATATAAAAAAAGAAGAGCATGTGCTCTTCTTTTTAATAGGATTTTATTTCTGTCCAAACTCTATCGTATTCTGTTGTAAATTCTCCTAAATCAACAAATACTTCTCCATTTTTAAGGATATCACCTTTAGGATATGCTGATTCATTTTCCCTAACTTCTTCAGGTAAAAGCTTTACAGCCTCTTTATTAGGTGTTGAATATCCAACATACTCTGCACATTTAGCAGAAACCTCTGGTCTCATCATATAATTTATAAATAGTTCAGCTTCCTTTTTATGCCTACTAGTAACAGGTATAGCCATACCATCAAACCATAGATTAGTTCCTTCTTTTGGAATAGCATATGCTAAATCAGGATTTTCTTCTATTAACATCATTGCATCTCCAGACCAAGTAAGAGCCATGGCACCTTCTCCTGCAATCATCATATCTTTATATGTGTCAACTTCATAAGCTTTTACTAAACTTTTTTGATCCATTAGAGCTTTTTTTGCTTCTTCCAGTTCATCTAAACTTCTAGTGTTCAACGAATATCCTAATTTTTTAAGAGTAATACCGATAGTATCTCTTGAACTATTAAGCATTAAAATATCTCCTTTGTATTTAGGATCCCATAATGCATTCCAGCTATCTATCGTAGTATTAACCTTTTTAGTATTATAAACTATACCCATAGTTCCCCAAAAATACGGAACAGAATATTTATTATCTTTATCATATTCTAAATTTTTGAATTCTTCACCTATATTTTTGAAGTTATTTAAATTATTCATATCTAATTCTTGTAATAAGTTTTGATTTATCATAGCTTCTATCATATACTCAGATGGAAATATAACATCATAATCTGTTCCACCAGCTTGTATTTTAGCAAGCATTTCTTCATTATTTCCATACTCTTCGTAATTAACTTTTATTCCATATTCTTTTTCAAAATCTTTTAATACTTGAGGATCTATATAGTCTCCCCAATTATATACGTTTAATTTGCTATAATAGCCATCTTTTGTTAATTCATTTTTTTCTGAACATCCAACAAGTGAAAAAATAAAAGTAAAGCATATTAAAAAGCTAAATATTTTTTTCAATAGAACCACTCCTTTTTATTTAGATTTTTTTGTTCTTTTTTCTATTAATAATAACAATATTAACACACCTAAAAACATCAATGTAGATAACGCATTAATTTTAGGACTGACACCTCGTTTTGTCATGGAATATATTTTTATAGACAATGTACTTATTCCTGAACCTGTAGTAAAAAAGCTCACTATAAAATCATCCAGCGACAAAGTAAATGCAAATAAAGCTCCTGTTACAATTCCAGGCATTATTTCAGGAAGTACAACTTTAAAAAAAGCGTATAATGGCGAAGCTCCTAAATCAAGAGCTGCTTCCTCAAGATGAGGATTTAATTGTCTTAACTTAGGTAGTACAGATAAAACTACATAAGGTATAGTAAATGATATATGAGCTATTAAAATAGTAGTTAATCCTAAAGTCATTTTTAGCCATGTGAATAAGGCAAGTAGAGAAACTCCTATAACTATATCAGGATTAACAACAGGTATATACGTTATATTTAAAAAAGTAGTTTTATGCTTAGGTTTCATTTTATTTATTGCAATAGCAGTAATCGTTCCTATTATAGTAGCTACACCAGAAGCTAATGCAGCAATTATAAATGTATAGTATAGAGACGTCATTATAGATGTATCACTGAATAACTCTTTATACCATCTTAAAGTAAAACCATTCCAATTGCCTCTATATTTTGAATCATTAAATGAGTACAGAATAAGAAGTAATATAGGTAGATACAAAAATAAGTATATCAAAAATGAATAAGATTTTTTTATGATATTCTTTACCATAGTTTACCTCCTTCTTCTCTATCTTTATTTCCTAAAATTTTCATACTTATAATTATTATAAACATCATAATCATAGAAATAGCTGAACCGAACTGCCAATTTCTAGCTACTAAAAACTGATTTTGAATGAGGTTACCAAGAAGTATAGATTGCCCTCCTCCTAATAAGTCTGATATTACAAAGGTACTTACGCAAGGCATAAACACCATAGTTATTCCTGATACAACACCAGGTAAGCTAAGCGGGAAAACTACTTTTTTAAATGTGTAAAAAGATGTTGCACCTAAATCTGACGATGCTTCTATAAGACTATAGTCTATTTTAGATAAAACCGAATATATAGGAAGTACCATAAACGGTAAAAAATTATACACCATACCTAATAAAACTGCTTTATCAGTATAAAGTAATTTTAAAGGTGTATCTATTATATTTAAAAACATTAAAACTTGATTTATAACACCCTGCTCTCTTAATATTCCCATCCAGGCATAAGTCCTTAATAAAGTATTAGTCCAAAGTGGTAACACAAATAATAACATCATAAGATTTCTTCTTTTAATATCTGACTTAGATAGTATATAAGCCATAGGATATCCTAGTATAAAACATATAAGAGTACTTTTTAGGGCAAGCATCAAAGAGTTTATAAGCACATTTATATATATAGGCTCCATAAATTTTATATAGTTATCTAGTGTAAAAGTATAAACTATTTGGCCATAGGCAGATCTTGAACAAAAACTGTATACTGCAATCAATAACAATGGAACAATTGTAAATATGATTGCCCAAATTCCATAAGGGATAGAAAGCCATTTCTTTTTCATATCTACCCTCTCCTTTTCATTACATGGATTGAATCTGGTTCTATAGCAAGTCCCACATTATCTCCGATTTTTGACATATGTATAGTATGAACTATCCACTCTATATTTTTTTCATCTTCTACTATTATCTCGTAATGTACCCCTTTAAATACAACAGTCTTTACTGTTCCCTTAATCATTCCATTATCTGTATTTGTTATTTGTATGTCCTCTGGCCTTACTACTACGTCAACCTCTTCATTTTTATCAAAACCCTTATCCAAACATTCGAATACTTCATCTTCTATTTTAACCTTATAATCATCAATCATAATAGCTTCTATAATATTACTTTCTCCAATAAAATCTGCTACAAACCTATTTTTAGGTTCGTTATATATGTCTTCAGGAGATCCTATTTGCTGAATTTCACCTTCACTCATTACAACTATTCTATCCGACATAGTAAGAGCTTCTTCTTGATCATGTGTCACATATATAAAGGTTATACCTAATTGCTGTTGCATATTTTTAAGTTCTAGCTGCATTTCTTTTCTTAATTTTAAATCTAGAGCTCCAAGAGGTTCGTCTAGAAGAAGTACCTTAGGTTCGCAAACTAAGGCTCTAGCTATTGCTATTCTCTGCTGCTGACCTCCGCTTAGTGAATCAATGCTTCTATTTTGAAACCCTTCTAAATTTACAAGTTTAAGCATACGTTTTACTTTTTTTTCTATTTCATCTTTTTTCATTTTTTTTATTTTTAATCCAAAAGCTATATTTTCAAAAATATTCATATGTGGGAATAATGCATATTTTTGAAAAACTGTGTTTATCTGTCTTTTATAAGGAGGGATATTATTTATTTTTTCTCCTTCAAAATGAACATCTCCATGAGTTTGTGTTTCAAACCCGCCTATTATTCTCAATGTTGTTGTTTTACCACAACCGCTTGGTCCTAATAAAGTTACAAATTCTTCAGGTTTTATACTCAAATTTATATTATGAAGAACTTCTTTGTCTTCATATTTTTTATTTATATTTTTAAGTTCTACTATATTTTGTTTCAACAATAAACTCCCCCTTACTTTAAAGTAAATATCATCCTATATTATATGTAGCTTATATTTATTCATAGTAAACTTTTTGTTTCCTAAAACTAAACTCAAGTTATAATTTTAAAACTTTTATCATATTTTGTCAACCTCAATTGGCAATACTTTTCAAATATTCCATGTATATGCACAATTGAAGTTGATTTATTAATCTAAATAGTAATTATATGATATATAAATAATAATATAGAAAATAGAATTTTTTCAGAAAAATATCATAATAGTGAAATTTTTGATTGCATTTATTTTCTGTAAACTTTGAAAATTCGCCATTGCATCAATTTTTTTGTTTATTTTTTTTTAAAAAAAATCAGAATTTTGTTTTTTAGTTGTATAGGAAACTGTTTTCATGTTATAATTGTGTCGAAATAGGAATAATTCTATTTATAATTTAATTTTTTATTTAAAAGAGGAGGAAATTTTTATGAAAAAATTAGGTTTATTACCTAAGCTTATTATCGCTATCATATTAGGTATCGGTATAGGTTCTATCCATAATGAATTTTTAGTTAAGTTATTAGCTACATTCAATGGAATATTCGGTAACTTTTTAGGATTTGCGATTCCACTTATAATAATAGGTTTCGTAGCTCCAGGTATTGGTGATTTAGGTAAAGGTGCTGGAAAAATACTGGGTATTACAGCAGGAATCGCTTACCTTTCTACAGTAGTAGCTGGTTCTTTAACATTTTTTACTAATAGTGTTATTTTCCCTTACTTATTAACTCCTGGTAGTATGAATTTAGTTAATGCTGAAAATCCAGAGCATTCTTTAGTAAAAGGATTCTTTGAAGTACAGATGCCACCTATAATGGGAGTTATGACTGCACTTTTAATTGCATTTACTTTAGGTCTAGGTATTGCAGCAAGTGAAGGTGATACTATAAAGAAATTTATGAAGGAATTCCAAGGAATTGTTGAAGGCCTAATATCTAATATAGTTATCCCTTTATTACCTTTCCACATAGCTGGTATATTCGCTAATATGACATATGCTGGCCAAGTTGCTACTATAATGTCTGTATTTGCAAAAGTATTTGCTCTCATACTACTTTTACACTTTACTGTGATAATTGTACAGTATTTTATAGCTGGTACATTAGCTGGAGCAAATCCATTTGTTTTAGTTAAGAATATGATTCCAGCTTATTTCACAGCTATAGGAACTCAATCTTCAGCTGCTAGTATACCTGTTACTCTTAAGCAAACTAAGAAAAATGGAGTTAATGATGGTGTTGCTGAATTTGTTGTACCTCTTTGTGCAACTATTCATTTATCAGGAAGTACAATAACTCTTGTAAGTTGTGCTATGGCAGTCATGATGTTAAATGGAATGACGGTTACTTTTAATTCTATATTCGGATTTATATTAATGTTAGGTGTTACTATGGTTGCAGCACCTGGAGTTCCAGGAGGAGCTGTTATGGCTGCACTTGGTCTTTTAGAAACTATGCTTGGATTTGATCAAACTTTACTATCTTTAATGATAGCATTATATCTTGCTCAAGATAGTTTTGGAACTGCTTGTAATGTAACTGGTGATGGAGCTATAGCTATAATGGTTAACAGGATATCAGGTTATAAGCTTAATAAAAATGACAATATCAATAAAAAAGTAGCTTAAATAAGCATAAAAAAAGTAGTTATTCAATAACTACTTTTTTTATGCTTATTTTTTTAAAGGTTTAGGTCCATAGTATTGGTATAAATCACTTCTTAGCATACCATTATATAATTTTCTTTTCCTATCAGCTTTTCTTCCGAATGCATCTTCAAATTCACTATAAGCAGTTATTATGTAAAATGACCATGTACTCAGTTTCTTAAAAGGAATAGATATTTCTTTATATAATTGTCTTACACTATCTTTATCTTCTAATCTTTCACCATACGGAGGATTCGTAATTACAAATCCATATTCATAGTCACTTTCTAAATTTCTAGCATCTTGTTTTTTAAATTCTATATAATTGTCTACATCTGCAAGCCTAGCATTTTCTTTTGCTATTTCAAGTACCTCATCATCGATGTCATATCCATATATTTTAAAATCAACATCTGTTTTCATCATATCAAAAGCTTCTTTTCTAGCTTTCCACCATAGTTTTTTACCCAATATACTCCAATTTTCTGATAAAAATTCTCTATTAAGTCCTGGAGCCATATTCAGTCCCATCATTGCTGCTTCTATTAAAATAGTCCCCGAACCACAAAATGGATCTACTAGTATTCTATCTTGCTTCCAAGGAGTCAATGAAACAATAGCAGCAGCTAAAGTTTCCCTAATAGGTGCTTTACTAGCATTTTCTCTATATCCCCTTTTATGAAGCGCTTGGCCACACGTATCTATTGATATAGTAACTTTATCCTTGTGTATAAATACGTATATAGGATATTTTTCATCGCTATTTTCATCGAACCAGTTAACTTTATATTCTTGCTTTAAATTTTCAACTACAGCTTTTTTTACTATAGATTGTATATCAGGAATACTGTATAATTTCGATTTTATAGAAGACGCCTTTGCTACTGGAAAAACAGCATCTTTTTTTATATATTTATGCCAAGGCAATTTTTTTGTGTTTTGAAAAAGTTCTTCAAAGCTTCTAGCTTCAAATTCTCCAATTTTTAATAATACTCTTTCTGCTGTTCTAAGCCATAAATTTGATTTACATATACCATAACTATCTGTTTTATAAGTAATCCTTCCATCTTCTACTTTTTGTATTTCACAACCTAAATTTTCAATTTCTCTTTTAAGTATTTTTTCAACTCCAAAAAAGCATGGTGCTATCAAAGTTACATCTTTCATTATATTCCTCCTGCTGTATATATTATTATATATAATTACCAATTAATTGTATCATATACTTTACATGAATATCTATTTAATTTTATAAAACTTCATTCATACTCCCTGTCCTATAGCCCAAAAGATCTATAGTTACATAATTAAACCCTAAAGATTTTAGATACTCACAAACTTTATTTGATGATCCTGATTCTAAAAAGTTTAAAATTTCATCTTGCTTTAACTCTATCCTTGCTATTTCCCCGTGATGTCTAACTCTAAATTGTTTAAATCCTAACTGAGAAATATATTCTTCACTCTTCTCTATCATATTAAGCTTTTTTGGAGTAATTTTATGATTATAAGGAATTCTAGATGCAAGGCAGGCAAAAGATGGTTTATTCCAAGTAGGTATGTTTAACATTTTAGATAAATCTCTAATATCTTGTTTTGTAAGACCAGCTTCTTTTAAAGGACTAATTATTCCTAGCTCTTTTAAAGCTTTCATTCCAGGTCTAAAATCACTTAAATCATCAATATTACTTCCATCAGCTATATTATTTATATCATTTTCATTAGAAACTTTTTTTATTTTTGTAAATATATCCTTTTTGCAAAAATAACATCTTTCTGGAACATTATCTATAAATTCTTTAATATTTATATCGTTTATGTTTAGTACAATGTGTTTAATATTTATTTCATTAGCATAATCTATAGATTCTTGAATCTCTTTGTTAGTGTGAATAAATGCATTAACTGTCACAGCTAATACCTTTTCTCTTAATACATCTTGTGCTATTTTTAAAAGGAAAGTACTATCAACTCCCCCTGAAAAAGCTACAGTTAAATTATCTAACTTGCTTAAATTGTTTTTTAGAACTTTTAATTTTTCGATTGCTGTCAAAATTTTTCCTCCTTATATATGAACTGTTTTACATTTTAGATTTTATCATAATAATTTCTTTAATAGAATATAAAGTTCTGTTTTTATTCTACTAGGAATAAGAACAGAACTTTATAAATAAAAAAAGTATAGATGAACCTAGTGTCATCTATACTTTTTTTATCCTAATATCATTTTTATTATGAATAGTATTGAAATTACATATAGCAAAGGTGTTATTTGCTTTTGTTTACCATTTAGTACTTTCAGTATAACATAACTTAATATTCCAAACACAATCCCTTCAGATATACTATACGTAAGTGGCATCATTATTATAGTCAAGAAAGCTGGAATAGCTTCAGTTAAATCATCAAAATCTATTTCTTTTATAGGCGATATCATAAATAATCCAACTAATATCAATGCAGGCGCTGTTGCGGCAGATGGTATCATTATGAATAAAGGAGATAAAAACAGCGCTACTATAAACATAATCGCAGTAGATAAAGCTGTAAGACCAGTTCTTCCTCCGTCAGCAACCCCTGCTGCGCTTTCTACAAAAGTTGATACAGTACTTGTTCCAAATATAGCTCCCACAGTTGTACCAACAGCATCTGCTAATAATGCTTGTTTTGCATTAGGTACATTTCCTTTTTCATCTAACATATCTGCCTTTGTAGCAACCCCTACCAATGTACCAACTGTATCAAATAAATCCACAAATAAAAATGTAAACAAGACAATGATCATATCTACCGAAAATATATTATTCCACTCAAATTTAAATAATATAGGAGATAATGAAGGTGGTGCGCTAAAAATTTTGAATCCTTCTGGTATAACAGTTACTCCAAGAGGGATACCTATTATTGTAGTAACAACTATACCAATTAATAATGCCCCTTTAACATTTTTAGATAATAAAAATCCTGTTATAATTAGTCCTGTTAAAGCGAGTAAAGCTGGTCCTGAAGATATGTGTCCTATAGAAACAGGAAGTCCATCTAATTGACCTTGATCATTTATAAATTTGCCACTAATTACTATACCTGAATTTACAAGACCTAAAAATGCGATAAACAATCCTATTCCAACAGAAACAGCTTTTTTTAGTTGTATAGGTATAGAATTTAAAATTGCTTCTCTAACATTAAAAAACGTAAGTATCAAAAATATAATTCCTTCTAAAAATACAGCAGTAAGTGCAAATTCCCACGAATATCCCATAGTTAGAACAACTGTAAAAGCAAAAAAAGCATTCGGTCCCATAGCAGGAGCTAAAGCAAATGGTAGATTCGCATGAAATGCCATGACAAGAGTTGCGATAATAGACGATAAAGCTGTTGCTGTAAATAAGGCTCCAAAATCCATTCCAGCAGCAGATAATATACTTGGGTTTACTATTAATATGTATGCCATTGTCATGAAGGTTGTGATACCAGCTATTATTTCAGTTTTTATATTAGTATTATTCGCTCTTAATTTAAATAGCCTTTCAATATTTGATTCAGATATAACATTAGTTGTCTTTTGCATTATTTTTCCTCCTCTTAGTTCAAACAATTTAATTAATATCTAACGAACTTTATATTGATTTGATTTATTTTCGTTCGCATATAGATGATAATTGATTTTCAAACTGTAGTCAATACTTTTTTATAATTAACTCTGTATATTTACGTAATTAACGTATACTTATATAAAAAATTTGACCATCAATGTAAAACACACCTATTTCCGAACTAAATAATAGTTTGAAAAAGATGTGCTTTATTAATGGTCAAATATAGTATAGAATTTAAGAAAAAAGTATTGTCATCATGCTATAAAATTGGACTCAATGCAACCTTCAAAAATGCGGTATTACAAAGGAAATATTGTATAGATGGTGTCTAAAATTGAGACCGTTGGGCTTATGAGAAAGAAAAATAAAACATATATACAAGAAGAAAAAATAAAAGCACTTAATTGTTTTTGGGAGAATGGACATGCTTAAACCTAGTGTTTCTTTTGTAATGAAAATGCTTAAAAATGGATTTAAAAAGGATAAATATGAAAGATTAATCATTCATTCAGTTCAAGGATTCCAATACCTAAATATACGATTCAGAAAATTTCTTCTCGCAGTTGAAAGCTGAATTTTTTCATGTTAATCATTTTAAAACTGTTGAAGATTTTAGTAAAGGTCTTCATGAATATATTTACTACTACAATAATAGAAGAATTAAAAGTAAACTAAAAATGGCTCCTGCAGAATACAGGAACCAACTTTCAGTTGCATAATATTAAATTTTAGTCCGAACTTTGGGGTTCAGTACACAATTGATGGTCCTACTTTTTATATAAGTATTCGTTAATTTTATTATCATACTCTTCAATTATTTTCTTTATTATAGAATTATGCGTAGAATTCAGATTGAACTCTTCTATACTTTTGATCGGTAAAACATTAACAGAAGTTCCTGTCATAAATGCTCCATCCAAACAATATATATCACTCTCTTTTATGCAAACCTCTTTTATTTTTATGTTCAAGTTTTCACATATATCAACTACTACATTTCTAGTAACACCCAATAATACATTTTTTGATGGAGCAGTATATATGCATTCTCCTTTAACAAAAAACATATTTGACCTACTTCCCTCTGTTATTAGACCTTCTTTGTTTACAAGAAGAGCTTCAAAAGCATTCTTTAATTTGAGTTCATTATTTATTTTCTCTCTCAGTTTATTATTTCCTACTTTAGCATTTGGTTTTTCTCTTTCAGAATGATATATTATTGTACTTATCCCAGTTTCATACATTTGTTTAGCTGGATAATAACTTTTTATACACATAATAATCAACTTCTGCTCTTCTTTGTCTAAATCACTAAATATTAATTTTATATTAATATTTTTACAATTATTTTTCTCTATTAGAATATTTATATCATTAGTTATTATATACTTATGTATGTTTAGTTTGAAACCAAGAATCTCAGCAGATTTAAATAACCTTTCAAGATGTTGTTCTAAAAATAAAGTTTTTCCATTTATTACTCTTATAACTTCATATATACTGTTATTACTATTTTCTGAAAAATCCACTTTCTCATATTTATTCTTTATTATCCCATTGAAAATATAATATTTTTCTTCTGTTCGGATCATTTTAAACACCTCTTACCTCTTATAAAAATTTATTAAAGCTTAAACTATAAAAACAGATATTTTAACTATACACTAATTATTATAATTTAAATTTTCATTTTAAAGAATAGTAATTACATTAATTTCCTTCGACTTTTTTCGACGTTTGTATTATATTTATATTATGTGTAAATTATATAAAGTTCAAGGAGGAAGAATATGAAAAAAATAATAATATCTAGTATATTAAGTCTAGGAATTGCATTTGCTCCATTACATATTAATACAGCTAACGCCTATACGCAAATTAATAGTTCATTATTACTTAAAACTGGCATGCGAAATCAAAATGTAATGCTTCTACAAAACAATCTAAAGGAATTAGGATATTTTCATGTGAATCCCACAGGTTATTATGGAAGTATAACAAAAAAGTCAGTTTTAGATTTTCAAAAGGCTAATAATTTAATGGCAGATGGTATAGCAGGAAAGAATACAATTAAAAAACTAAACTTATTAAATGGAAAAAGCACTTCTTCTGTAACAAGAGGAGGCTCATCATCACAGTCTAATTGGACATGGTTCTCAAAAGTTCAATATGCAATTCCTAGAGGGGCTACATTTGAAGTACTAGATATATATTCTGGAAAATCGTTTAAAGCCAATAGAACATATGGTACTAACCATATAGATGCAGAAACTATAAGTGAATATGATACATCTATATACAAAAGTATATTCGGAGGAAATTGGTCTTGGAATAAACGACCAATTATAGTTACCTATAATGGAATATCGCTACCAGCGTCTATGGCTGGTATGCCTCACGCTGGAAATGATAATGCACCTTCAGCATCTTATACTACTTGGAGAAGTGGTGGTTATGGTGCAGGGACTAACTTAGATGCAATCAAAAACAATGGAATGCATGGAGTCTTTGATATACATTTCATAGGTAGTAGGACTCACAGCAGTAATAGAGTTGATAATGTACATCAAAACAACATAAAAATTGCTCAAAAATATATAGGTAAATAAATAAAATCCGGTATATTCATATACCGGATTTTATTTATTAAAATAAAAGCTGTGCTATTTTGCCTCCAATTATAACCCCTAAAACTCCCATAACTCCTGCAAAAACAGGCGGTGCTGGT